>DAOKYO010000003.1:899-1763 GCA_035326105.1 Bacilli bacterium | reverse complement strand
AACTTGGAGGGCCTAGATAAAGACACCGAAATTTCACTTGGTGTTTATATGGATGTTTTCGACGCCATATTTAGCGACATGCGCAAATATAACCCGGATTTATTCGAGCAATCAATTGATTTTCAAACCTCCCATTTGAGACGTAAAAGAAACGAATAGCACATGGCAAAATCTCAAGTAAAAAGAGACAAGGAGAAAGTCGACGAGTATTTAAAACGGCTCGAACTTGCCCGGAGTGCAACAACGGTGGACGCTTTCGAGACGCTCACCGACAAAATGAACCGCATACAACGTGCCAAATGGGATGTTAAGTATATGGTTGAAACTTATTTGCCGCATTATGCCGAGGCCGAATGCGCCGAGTTTCAAATTGAGTTTGCCAACCTTGTCGCAAACAATCCGCTTTTTATGGGCTTTGCCGAATGGGGGCGCGGGCTTGCCAAGTCGGTATGGTGTAATATCATTATTCCGCTTTGGCTTTGGATTCGTGGCGAGGACGTTTTCTTTTGTCTGATGTCTGACAGTAAGGAGCGTGCCGAGGAATTGTTATCGGATATACAAGCCGAGTTAGAGGGCAACCCATTATTAATAAATGACTTTGGAGAGCAAAAATGTGAGGGTGATTGGACTATTGGCAATTTTAAAACCATAGACCAACGGTTTATTGGTATGGCTTTCGGTATCAAAAAGAAAGTGCGCGGAATACGGGTCGGCAAACGTCGCCCGAACTTATGGGGCATTGACGACCTCGAAACGCCGGACACAATCTCAAACCCCAAACGGATGCGGAAACAATCGGAGATTATCGAACGCGATGTTATCCCGACAATGACAAACAAGCATCATCGCCGGTTATTGTATGCA
>DAOKYO010000003.1:0-831 GCA_035326105.1 Bacilli bacterium | reverse complement strand
AGTAACGCACGAACCCACATGGAACTATTATACGGCTGACTATTACAGGGAGCAAGAATTAAACATGGGTATTCCGGCGGCTTATGCTGAATATTTACACGAAACGAAGTTAGAGGGCAAAATATTTAGTGAGGATTCAATACAATGGTGCGAATTGCCGGACTTGCACGAATTTGAAATGATTATCTCGCATTGGGATATTGCATACACCGACAACGAAACAAGCGACTACAACGCCGTGAGGGTTTGGGGGGTTAAAAATCGTAAGTTCTATTTGATTGATTGCTTTGTAAAACAAGCAAAAATGAAACTTGCATGTAATTGGATGTGTGAGTTTAAAAAGTCGTTGCCGGATGACATTAATATAATATTTCAATACGAATCACAATTTTGGAATGAGGAGGTAGGGCGCAATATAGACGAGGCGGAGGAGGAGCACGGGGTCAATCTTAATATAATGAAAATAGATACACCACCATGCCAATAAATTAGGACGTATTATCAAAATGGTACCTTATTTTCAGAACTCCCGCATATATTATAATATAGAATTAAAGAGCCACAACGACACGCAAGTCGGTGTTATGCAACTTTGTGCCATTGAGGAGGGTAGCGGCGAACATGATGATAGCCCGGACGCCGACCAACAAGCAATTGCGCATTTAGAAAAATATACTACATCAAGCAAACAACAAAACCAAAGTGAAAAATCCTATCAAGTTGGTAGAATGAAACGCAAAGATTATACAATATGATTTACTTAGTTAAAGACGACTTAATAGAGGTTATTCAAGAAAAACTCCTCGATGACAGTTTGCAACTGGATGATAA